>NZ_FAOZ01000007.1:0-13349 GCF_001536285.1 Parafrankia irregularis
CGGGGTCGTTGCATGTGGGGGTGCCGACGTCGCGGGTGGATTGGTCGGTGGGGGGTGTGGAGGTGGTGCGGGAGTCGGTGGCGTGGCCTGATGCCGGGGGTCGGGTGCGGCGGGCGGGGGTGTCGTCGTTCGGGATGTCGGGGACGAACGCGCACGTCATCCTCGAAGAGGCCCCGGGCTCGCGGGTGCGGACGCCGGTGGGTTCCGCGGCTCCGAACGCGGTCTCGTCCGACGCCGACGCCGACGCCGTGGCCGTGGCCGTGGACCCCGATGCCGAGGACATCACGGTGCCATGGGTGCTCTCGGCCCGGTCGGAGACCGCGTTGCGTGCGCAGGCCCGGCGCCTGCTGTCCCAGCTGGGCGAGACCGCCGATCCACCGTCGGTCCGCGACGTGGGCTGGTCCCTGGCACATGGGCGGGCGGCGTTGGAGCACCGTGCGGTCGTCGTCGGCGAGGACCGCCTGCGCGGGCTGCGTGCGCTGGCGCAGGGGCAGTTCGACCAGGACGTCGTGCCCGGGCGGTCCACCGGTGGTGACGACCGGGTGGTGTGGGTGTTCCCGGGGCAGGGGGCGCAGTGGCCGGGGATGGGCGCGGAGCTGCTGGAGTCGTCGCCGGTCTTCGCGCGGCGGGTGGCTCAGTGCGATCGGGCGTTGCGGCCGTTCCTGGACTGGTCGGTGGTTGAGGTACTGCGGGGCACCGCGGGCGCGCCGCCGCTGGAACGGGTGGACGTCGTGCAGTGCACCTCGTGGGCGGTCATGGTGGGGCTGGCGGCGCTCTGGGAGTCGTGGGGGGTGCTCCCGGACGTGGTCGTCGGGCATTCACAGGGCGAGATCGCGGCGGCGTGCGTGGCGGGGGCGTTGTCCCTGGACGACGCGGCGCGGGTGGTGGCGGTCCGGTCGCAGGCGATCGCGCGGGTGCTGGCGGGTGCGGGCGGCATGGCGTCGGTGGCGCTGCCCGCGGCGGAGGTGGCGGCCCGGCTGGCGGGGCAGGACGGGCTCGTCGAGGTGGCGGCGGTCAACGGTCCGTCGGCGACCACCGTCGCCGGCGAGCCCGATGCGTTGGGCGCGGTGCTCGCCGGCTGGGAACGCGAGGGGGTGCGGGTCCGGCGGCTGCCGGTGGACTACGCGTCCCACACAGCCCAGGTGGAGCACGTCCGTGAGCGGCTCGCCGAGGAGCTCGCCGCCGTGGTTGCCCGGCCGGCGTCCGTGGCCATGTGGTCGACGGTCACCGCGCGGCCGGTGGACCCGGCGGTGCCGCTGGACGGCGGGTACTGGTACCGGAACCTGCGGTCGACGGTGCGTTTCGGGGCGGTCGTCGAGGCGTTGGTGGCGGACGGGTGCCGAACGTTCCTCGAGGTCGGCGCGCATCCGGTGCTCACCGCGGCGGTGGCGGAGACGGCCGAGGCGGCCGGGGTCGATGACGCGCTCGTCGTCGGGTCGCTGCGGCGCGGTGAGGGTGGGCTGGCGAGGCTCCTGACCGGCGCCGCGCAGCTGTGGGCACACGGTACGCCGGTGGACTGGGGACCGCTGGTGGCCGGGGGACGCCTGGTCGACCTGCCCACCTACCCGTTCGAGCACCGGCGCTACTGGCCGGATCCGCCCGCGACCGCCGGCAGCGGCGGTGGCGGTGGCGGCATGGAGGCGCCCGAGAGGCCCGGCACCGGCCATCCTCTGCTGGGCGCCGCGATCCCGCTCGCCGACACCGGTGGGCTGCTGTTCGGCGTGACGTTGTCGCGCGACGTCACGCCCTGGCTCGCGGAGCACACGGTGGCCGGCGTCGCGCTGCTGCCGGCTACCGCCTTCCTGGAGATGGCCGTGCGCGCCGGCGTGGAGGCGGGCTGCGACCAGGTCGCGGAGCTGACTCTCCAGACGCCGCTGGTCGTTCCCGACCGTGGTGGTGCCCATCTGCAGATCTCGGTCGGTCCACCCGGACCGGCGGGTGAGCGTGCGTTCGCCGTGTACTCCCGTCCCGGCGGGCCGGACGAGACGGGCGACGACCCGCGGCGGGCGGCGGATCCGGGCGGCCGGTGGACCCGGCACGCGACAGGCATGCTCCTGGCCGGCGGCGGGCATGGGGCTACGGCGCGCCCGTCGTTCGATCTCGCCGTATGGCCGCCTGGCGGTGCGCGGCCAGTCGCGACCGACGATCTCTACCCGCGGCTGGCAGCCTCCGGTGTGGACTACGGGCCGGCGTTCCGCGCGGTGCGGGCGGTGTGGCGTCGCGGCGCGGAGCTGTTCGCCGAGGTGGCGCTGCCTGAGCAGCTCGGTGCGCAGGCACGCCGGTTCGGGCTGCACCCGGTACTGCTCGACGCCGCCCTGCATCCGCTGGTCCTCGACCCGGAGCTGGGGCCGCGCCGGCTGCGTCCCTTCTCCTGGAGCAACGTCGGAGTGCACGCGACCGGCGCCCCGGCACTGCGGGTGCGGCTGTCCCCGGCCGGCCCCGACGAGGTCGCCATCGAGGCCGCGGACGCCACCGGACAGCCGGTGGCCGACGCGCTGCTGACCTTGCGCCCGGCGCCCGCACCGCCGGCCGCGGAGCCCACCCCGGCGGTGCCGGCGGCGGCCGTCCCGGTCAGGCAGGTGCCGATCCAGGACGCACCGGGCCAGCCCACCGCAGTGGTCGTCCAGCCGGGGGCGGGCCACCCGGATGTGTCGTCGTTCGCCCGGCGGCTGGCTGGCCTGCCCGGACCGGAGCAGGACCGGGTGCTGCTCGACCTGGTCCGTGCCCAGGCGGCCGCGGTCCTCGGCCACGGCGAGAACGGTGTGGTGTCGGGCGACCGCTCGTTCCGGGACCTCGGTTTCGACTCGCTCAGCGGCGTGGAGTTCCGCAACCGGCTGACCGCCATCACGGGCCTGCGGCTGCCGGCGGCACTCGTGTTCAACCAGCCGACGCCACGCGCACTTGCCCGGTATCTGCGCGGCGAGCTGGACCCCGGCCGCCACGGCGAACACGACGCCCTGGCCGAACTGGAACGGCTCGAGGTCGCGCTGGCCGCCGCCGGCCCCGAGGTCGACGGCCAGGTCATCGCCCAGCGTCTGCAGACGTTGCTGTGGCGATGGAACGACACCCGTCCCGGCACGGCGGCGGCGAGCGCCGCGACGGCCGGAACGGGCGGGATGGGCGGTGGTGGCCATCCGGCCGCGGCCGGCGACGACTTCGACGCGATGAGCGACGACGAGATGTTGGAGGCGATCGACCGGGAGCTCGGCGCGTTCTGATCCGTCCGCCGTGATCGGCCTGATGCCGCGATCTGCCTGACAGTGGGAGTGAGACCGATGTCCAGCGCCAACGAAGACCGGCTCCGTGACTACGTCAAGAAGATCATGACGGATCTTCGGCGGGCCCGGCGGCGGCTGGGCGAGCTCGAGGCCGCCGCGCACGAGCCGATCGCGATCGTGGGCATGAGCTGCCGGTTCCCGGGCGGGGTGCGCTCACCGGAACAGCTGTGGGATCTCGTCGCCGCCGGGCGCGACGGAATCAGCGGGCTGCCGGCCGACCGGGGCTGGGATCTCGCCGGCCTCTACGACCCTGACGGGGTGCGTCCTGGCACGACCTACGCCCGCCACGGGGGCTTCCTGCATGACGCCGCCGACTTCGACGCGGACTTCTTCGGGATCTCGCCGCGCGAGGCGCTGGCGATGGACCCGCAGCAGCGGCTGCTGCTGGAGGTCACCTGGGAGGCGGTCGAGCGGGCGGGGATCGACCCGTCCACGCTGCGGGGCAGCGGGACCGGGGTCTTCGTCGGCAGCATCTACCAGGACTACGTATCCCGGCTGCGCGAGGTGCCCGCGGAGGTCGAGGGCCACCTGAGCACCGGCGCCGCCAGCAGCGTGCTGTCCGGCCGCCTCGCCTACGTCCTCGGGTTGGAGGGGCCGGCGGTCACCGTCGACACCGCCTGCTCGTCGTCGCTGGTCGCGCTGCACCTGGCGGTGCGTGCGCTGCGCGGAGGGGAATGTGGACTCGCCCTGGCCGCGGGCGTGGCGGTGATGTCCAGCCCGTTGGTGTTCAGCGAGTACAGCCGGCAGCGCGCGCTGTCCGCGGACGGGCGCTGCCGGGCCTTCGCCGCGGACGGCGATGGGTTCGGCCTCTCCGAAGGCACCGGCGTCCTGCTGCTCGAGCGGCTCACCGACGCGCGCCGGCTGGGGCATCCGGTGCTCGCGGTGGTGCGTGGCAGCGCGGTGAACTCCGACGGTGCCTCCAACGGCCTGACCGCACCGAACGGCCCCTCCCAGGAACGGGTGATCCGCCGGGCGCTGGCCGACGCGCAGGTGGCACCGGAAAGCATCGACGCGGTGGAGGCCCACGGCACCGGAACCCCCCTCGGCGACCCGATCGAGGCCGACGCCCTGCTCGCGACCTACGGGCAGGGGCGGCAGCCCGGCGCGCCGCTGTGGCTGGGGTCGCTGAAGTCGAACATCGGGCACGCGCAGTCGGCCGCGGGCGTCGGCGGCGTCATCAAGATGGTGCTCGCGCTGCGGCAGGAGACCCTGCCGCGGACCCTGCACGTGGGCGAGCCGACGGCGGCGGTCGACTGGGACAGCGGTGACATCCGGCTGCTTACGGAGCAGGTCGCGTGGCCTCGGGCTGATCGGCCGCGCCGGGCGGGCGTGTCATCCTTCGGTGTCTCAGGCACCAACGCGCATGTGATCCTCGAGGAGGCTCCGGCGGTCGGCCCCGACCCCGCCGCCGATGCCGGGTCCGAGGCGGAGACCGGCTCCGCGGGGGGAACCGGCTCCGGGCCGGTGCACGGCGCCGAGACGGCGGCGGGTCCGGAGGGTCCGGTGTCCGTGGACGCCCAGGCCGTGCCGTGGCTGCTGTCGGCGCGGTCTGCGGCCGGGCTGCGCGGGCAGGCGGCCCGGCTGGCCGAGCACCTGGCCGGCGGCGTGACCACGGCCGAACCCGCCGACGTCGGATGGTCCCTGCTGCGTGGGCGGGCAGCTCTGGAACACCGGGCGGTGGTGCTGGGCGACGACCGCGTGGCGGCGCTGCGTGCGCTGGCCGGCGGCGAGCCCGGTCCCGACGTGGTGCGGGGGCGGGCCGACGCCGAGGACGGCGGTGACGGCCGGGTGGTGTGGGTGTTCCCCGGGCAGGGCGCCCAGTGGGCCGGGATGGGCGCGGAGCTGCTGGAGACGTCGGCGGTGTTCGCCCGGCGGGTCGCCGAATGCGCCGGGGCGCTGGCGCCCTATGTGGACTGGTCGGTGCTCGACGTCCTGCGCGGCGCCCCGGATGCGCCGCCGCTGGAGCGGGTGGACGTGGTGCAGCCGGTGTCGTGGGCGGTGATGGTGGGTCTCGCGGCCGTGTGGGAGTCATGGGGCGTGCGACCGGACGCGGTGGTCGGACATTCGCAGGGGGAGATCGCGGCGGCCTGCGTGGCGGGGGCGTTGTCCCTGGACGACGCGGCGCGGGTGGTGGCGGTCCGCGGGCGGGCCATCGCGGCGCGGTTGGCCGGCCATGGCGCCATGGCCTCGGTCGCGCTGCCGGCCGCCTCGGTCGCCGCCGAGCTGGAGCAATGGGCCGGCCGGGTGGCCGTCGCGGCGGTGAACGGCCCGTCCGCGACCGTGGTCGCAGGCGAGCCGGCGGCCCTGGACGGGCTGCTGGCCCGCTGGTCGGAGGAGGGCGTCCGGGTCCGGCGGCTCCCGGTGGACTACGCGTCGCACACGGCGGCGGTCGAGGCGCTGCGGGCGGACCTGCTGCGTGACCTCGCCGGCATCCGTCCGGTGCAGCCCCGGATCGCCTTCCACTCCACGGTCGAGGGCTACCTCTTGGTGGCCGAGGGCGGTCCCGACACCGGGCCGTCGCGGCTGGACGCCGAGTACTGGTTCCAGAACCTGCGCTCGCCGGTACGGTTCGCCGCGGCCGTCCGCGGGCTCCTCGACGCGGAGCACCGGGTGTTCGTGGAGATCGGTGCGCATCCGGTCCTGACCCCCGCCGTGGAGCATACAGCCGAGGCCGCCGGGGCTGACGGCACGCTCGCCGTCGGCTCGCTGCGCCGCGGGGAGGGCGGTCTGCGGCGGCTGGTGGCGAGCGCGGCGCAGTTGTGGGTACACG
Source organism: Parafrankia irregularis (assembly GCF_001536285.1). NCBI lineage: Bacteria > Bacillati > Actinomycetota > Actinomycetes > Frankiales > Frankiaceae > Parafrankia > Parafrankia irregularis. The sequence goes on from NZ_FAOZ01000007.1 coordinate 6,049, forward strand.
GGGTGCCCGTGGACTGGGCACCGCTGGTCGCCGGCGGGCGGCGCGTCGACCTGCCCACGTACGCGTTCCAGCGCCAACGCTACTGGCTGCACGACGGTGCCCGGCCGGGAGCCGGCACGGCCCGCACCGCGGACGTCGCCAGTGCGACCCGGCAGTCACTGTTCCAGGTCGCGTGGACGCCGTTGGCGGTTCCGGCCGGTGCGGCGGAGGCGGCCCGGGCCCGTCTCGTGACCGTGCCGCCCGGCGTCGATGCCCCGGCCACGGCCCTCGCCGCAGGCGAGCCGCCGCCGGACTGGACCGTCGTCCGCCTGCCACCCACGACGGGTGACGCCGCCTCCGTCCGGGGGGCGGTCCGGTGGGCGCTGTCGCTGGTCCAGGCCTGGTTGGCGGACGAGCGCCTCGCCGGGTCCCGGCTGGTACTGGCCACCCGGGGTGCCGTGACCGGTGAGCCCGTGGCCGGGCAGGTCACGGATCTGGCCGGCGCCGCGGTGTGGGGGCTCCTCCGATCAGCGCAGTCCGAGCATCCCGGCCGGTTCGTCCTGCTCGACCTCGACGATGCCGACAGCTCCGCGGACATGGTGCCTGCCGCCCTGGCGGCCGCCGGGGCGCAGGACGAGAACCAGATAGCCCTGCGCGACGGACGTGCGTTCGTCCCGCGGCTGACGCCGGTTCCGCCGGCTCCGGCTCCGGCTCCGGCTCCCGGACCGGCCGAAGCCGTCGCGGCCGCGGCCGCAGTCGCAGTCGCAGCCGCGGAAGCTGGGACCACAGAGCGCACCCTGCCCTGGGACCCGGCGGGCACGGTTCTCGTCACCGGCGGAACCGGAACTCTCGGTGGTCTCGTTGCCAGGCACCTCGTCACCCGGCACGGGATGCGGAACCTGCTGCTGACCGGGCGGCGCGGCGCCGTCCCCGAATGGGTGGCGGATCTCACCGCGCTCGGCGCGCACGTCACCGTCGCGGCCTGCGACGTGGCCGACCGCCAGGCACTCGCCGCTGTACTGGCGGAGGTCCCCGCGGACCGTCCGCTGACCGCGGTCGTGCACGCCGCCGGCATCCTCGACGACGGCGCCGTCGTCTCACAGACCGGCGAGCGGGTCGATGCCGTGCTGCGGCCCAAGATCGACGCCGCGCTGCACCTGCACGAGCTGACCGCGAACCACGACCTCGCCGGTTTCGTGCTCTTCTCCTCGGCGGCCGGCGTGTTCGGTGGCCCCGGCCAGAGCGGTTACGCCGCGGCGAACGCGTTCCTGGACGCGTTCGCACAGTGGCGTGCGGCGCGCGGCCAGCCGGGTGTCTCGCTGGCGTGGGGCCTGTGGGAGCTGCGCAGCGGCCTGACCGCCGGACTCGGCGACGCGGACCTACGACGGATGGCCCGGGCGGGCATGCGTGCTCTGACCACATCCGAAGCGCTGGACCTGTTCGACCGCGCGGTGGCCGGTACCGCGGACGCGGCACTGGTGCCGATCGGCCTCTCGGAGGACGTCCTGAACGCCCAGGCACAGGCGGGCACGCCCGCGGTGATGACGCGCGGCCTCGTCCCGATCGCCACACATCCGTTCACCGGTGGGACCGGTGGCGCGGGCGCCGTCCCGGTCGGCGGCGCGGCCGGCACGGACGGCGGCACGGACGCGAGGTCCGGGCTGGTCCGCACCCTCGCCGGGCTGACCAGGACCGAGCAGCGCGACGTCCTCGTCGACCTCGTCCGGGCACAGTCCGCCGCCGTGCTCGGACACCGCTCGCCGCAGGCGGTCGAGCCCACCCGGGCGTTCAAGGAGATCGGCTTCGACTCCCTCACCTCCGTGGAGCTGCGCAACCGGCTGGCGGAGCTGACCGGGCTGCGCCTGCCCGTCACGCTGGTGTTCGACCACCCGAGTCCGCGGGCCGTCGCCGAGCTCCTGTACGCACGGCTGGTGGAGGAGACCCAGGTCTCCACCGCCGCACCCGGAGATTTCTCTCGCGGCCTGGCCGTGGTGACCAGCCCGGGTGTCGCACGGGCGGGTGCCGATGACGACCCGGTCGTCATCGTGGGTATGGGCTGTCGTTTCCCTGGCGGGGTTTCCTCGCCGGCGGATCTGTGGCGGGTGGCGGCGGAAGGCGTGGACGCGGTCTCCGGTTTTCCTGCCGACCGCGGATGGGATGTGGCGGCGCTCTTCGATCCGGTGCCGGGCCGGCCGGGACGCTCGTATGTGCGTGTGGGCGGATTCCTGTATGACGCCGGTGATTTCGATGCGGATTTTTTTGGGATTTCTCCGCGTGAGGCGTTGGCGATGGATCCGCAGCAGCGTCTGTTGTTGGAGGTGTCGTGGGAGGCGTTGGAGCATGCGGGGATTGATCCGACGTCGTTGCGCGGCACCGACACGGGTGTCTTCACCGGGCTGATCTACCAGGGATACGGCGTCGAGACGGTCGGTGCGCCCGAGAGCGTCGAGGGGTACCGGATCAGCGGCACCACCTCCAGTGTGGCCTCCGGTCGGGTCGCGTACACGCTGGGGTTGGAGGGCCCGGCGTTGACGGTGGACACGGCGTGTTCGTCGTCGCTGGTGGCGCTGCACCTGGCGGTGCGTGCGCTGCGCGCCGGCGAGTGCACCCTCGCGCTGGCCGGTGGCGTCGCCGTGATGGCCAGCCCGACGACGTTCGTCGAGTTCTCTCGGCAGGGTGGGTTGGCGGTGGATGGTCGGGTGAAGGCGTTTGGTGAGGGTGCGGATGGGACGGGGTGGGGTGAGGGGGTGGGGGTTGTGGTGGTGGAGCGGTTGTCGGTGGCGCGGGAGCGGGGTCATCGGGTGTTGGCGGTGGTGGGTGGTTCTGCGGTGAATTCGGATGGTGGGTCGAATGGTTTGACGGCGCCGTCGGGGGTGGCGCAGGAGCGGGTGTTGCGGGCGGCGTTGGTGGATGCGGGGGTTTCGGCGGATGGGGTGGATGTGGTGGAGGGGCATGGGACGGGGACGCGGTTGGGTGATCCGATTGAGTTGGGTGCTTTGTTGGGGGTGTTTGGTGGGGTGCGGTCGGGGGGGTTCCGTTGTTGGTGGGGTCGGTGAAGTCGAATATTGGTCATACGCAGGCGGCGGCGGGTGTGGCGGGTGTGGTGAAGGTGGTGGAGGGGTTGCGTCGGGGGGTGGTGGCGGGGTCGTTGCATGTGGGGGTGCCGACGTCGCGGGTGGATTGGTCGGTGGGGGGTGTGGAGGTGGTGCGGGAGTCGGTGGCGTGGCCTGAGGTGGTGGGTCGGGTGCGGCGGGCGGGGGTGTCGTCGTTCGGGATCAGTGGCACGAACGCACACGTCATCCTGGAGCAGGCCGGCCCTGACGCGGACTGGTCGGGCGCCCGGGACCTCCCGGCCGCCGGCGGGAGCCCGCACGACGGCGCCGCCGCGGCGGGGGTGCCTCCCACGGTCGTGCCCTGGCTGGTCGCCGCTCGGTCCGAGGACGCACTGCGCGCCCAGGCCACCCGGCTGGCGGCCTTCCTGCCCTCCGGCGTCCCGGCTCCGGAGACCGGGACCGCCCCGGGGACGGCACAGCCCCTGGTGGATGTGGGCTACTCGCTGGCGACCGGTCGTGCCGCGCTGCCGTCCCGGGCCGCGGTGGTGGCCACCGACCTCGACGGCGCGACCCGCGGGCTGGCGGCGCTCGCCCGTGGTGAGTCCACGCCGACGGTCGAGCGGGCGACGGTCAGCGCGCCGGGCCGCACGGCGCTGCTGTTCACCGGCCAGGGCTCGCAGCGGCCCGGTATGGGCCGTGAGCTCTACCGGCGGTTCCCGGTCTTCGCCGAGTGCTACGACCAGGTTCGCGCCCATCTCGACCCGCTGCTGGACAGCCCTCTCGACGACGTGGTCGACGACCCCGAGCGGCTCGACCGCACCGAGAACACGCAGCCCGCACTGTTCGCGCTGGAAGTGGCGCTGTACGGCCTGCTGCGGGCCTGGGGTGTCGCACCGGATGTCGTCGCAGGGCACTCCATCGGTGAGATCGCCGCCGCGCACGTCGCGGGAGTGCTCTCGCTGCCCGACGCCTGCGCCCTGGTGGCCGCGCGGGGGCGGCTGATGGCGGCCGCGCCGGGCGGCGCGATGCTCGCCGTCGAGGCGACCGAACGTGAGGTGCGCGCATGGCTGCGCGCCATCCCGCGCGGCGCCGCGGCCTCTGACATCGGCACCGCTGACGTCGAGGCGGCCGGTGACGTCGACGTGACCGGTGACATCGACGTGGCCGCGGTGAACGGCCCCACGTCCGTCGTGCTTTCCGGGACGGTGGCCGCGGTGGCCGCGGTGGCCGTGCTCGCTGACCGGGCCGGCCGGCGGACCCGCAGGCTCAGGGTCGCCCACGCGTTCCACTCCCCGCTGATGGACGGCATGCTGGAGCCGTTCCGCAGGGTCGCCGAATCCCTGCGCTACCAGGCACCGACCGTTGCACTGGTCTCCACGGTGACCGGCCGGTCGGTGTCGGCCGCCGAGCTGTGCGGCGCCGACTACTGGGTCCGGCAGGCCCGTGCCGCGGTGCGTTTCGGTGATGCTGTCACCTGCCTGCGTGAGCGGGGCGTCACCACATTCCTTGAGCTCGGGCCGACCGGTGTCCTGTCCGCGATGGGGCGTGCATGCGCCGCCGACGGCGACGCCGTGTTCATCCCGACGCTGAGGGCGGACCGCTCCGAGGAGCACGCTCTGGTGACGGCGCTGAGCCGGGCGCATGTCCATGGCGTCGACATCGACTGGGCGTCGTTCTTCGCCGGGACGCGGGCCCGCCGGGTCGACCTGCCCACCTACGCGTTCCAACGGCGTCGGTACTGGCTGACGCCGTCCCCTGTCATCGCCGACTCCGCCGACTCTGGCGGCCTCGCCGACGAGACCGCCGGGTCCGGCGCGGACGACCTCACCTACCGGATCGCCTGGACGCCGGTGACGGTCCCCACCGCGCCGGTGCTTTCGGGAACCTGGATCGTGGCGATTCCCCCGCTGCCGGAAGCGGCCCGGCTGGCCGACGAGTGCGCTCAGGTGCTGGAGCTGCGCGGCGCCAGGGTGGTGCGACTCGCCGTGGACGGCTCCGACACCGACCGCGGGCGGCTCGCCGGCCGCCTCGCCGCACTGACCGGAACGCACCAGCCGATCCCGGACGACATCCGGGGAGTGCTGTCCCTGGCGTCGATGGACACCACTGCGCTTGGGACGCATCCCGTTCTCCCGACCGGTCTGGCGCTCACCGTGGCGTTGCTGCAGGCACTGGGTGATGTGGGGGTGAGCGCCCCGCTGTGGTGCGCGACCAGTGGCGCGGTGTCGACAGGAGCCGGGGACCCACCGTCGGGCCAGGCGCAGGTACTGGCGCAGGCGCAGGTCTGGGGGCTCGGCCGGGTCGCCGCGCTGGAGATGCCCGGGCGCTGGGGCGGTCTGGTCGACCTGCCGGGTGCACTTGGCCCGAGGGCGGCCGAGGGGCTGGCCGCGGTCCTCACCGGGATCTGCGGTGAGGACCAGGTGGCATTGCGCCCGGCGGGCCTGTTCGCCCGGCGCATCGTGCGCGCCCGGGGTGGCCCCGGAGCCGTCACGGATGGCTCCCGGTGGCGTCCACGCGGGACGGTTCTGATCACCGGGGGGACCGGTGCGCTGGGCTCGGAGGTCGCCCGCTGGTGTGCCGCCGAGGGCGCCAGGCGCCTGGTGCTCACCAGCCGGCGGGGCCTGGCCGCACCCGGTGCCGCGGAGCTGGCAGCGGAGCTCACCCGCCTCGGCGCCGAGGTCACGGTGGCCGCCTGCGACGTCACCGACCGGGACGCGCTCGCCGAGATCATCGCGACGGTGCCGGCGGACCAGCCGCTGACCGCGGTCGTCCACGCGGCCGGTAGCGGTGACGGCGCGGTGCTGGAACGGACGACACCGGCGGAGCTGGCCGCGGTCGTCGCGGCGAAGACGACCGGTGCCGCCCACCTCGACGATCTCCTGGCCGGGCAGCCGCTGGACGCCTTTGTGCTGTTCTCCTCCGTCGCCGGGATCTGGGGCAACCCCGGCCAGAGCGCCTACGCGGGGGCGAACGCCTGGCTGGACGCGCTGGCCGAGCGACGCGGTGCCCGGGGCCTGCCCGCGACCTCGGTGGCCTGGGGACCCTGGGCCGGTGCGGGCATGGCCGACGACCCGCGGGTGCGGGAACGGACCGAGCGCCACGGTCTGCCGCCGCTGGCGCCCGAGGTGGCGCTGCGAGCGCTGGCGCAGGTCGTCGGCCGTGCCGAGCCCGGCGTTGTGGTGGCGCGCGTGGACTGGGAGCGCTTCGTCGCCGCCTTCCCGCCAGACCGCACGACACGTTTCGTGGACGAGATCCCCGCGGCCCGGGCCGCGGCCGCGCGCGGCCGGGACGGTCGTTCGCGGATCGCCGGGGAGGGGCCCGACGACCTGCTCGCAGCGGGGCTGTCGTCCGCGGGGCTGCCCTCCGCCGGGCTCGCCAGCCCGCGGTCTGTCGGGCTGCGGGATCGCCTCGCGTCGGTGCCGGCGAGCGGTCGGCACCGTCTCCTGCTCGGCCTGGTGCGCTCCGAGGTCGCCGCGGTTCTCGGGCATGCCTCGCCCGAGGACATCCCGGCGGACCGGGCCTTCACCGATCTCGGCTTCGACTCGCTGACCTCGGTGGAGACACGTAACCGCCTCGCCCAGGCGACGGGGGAGCAACTCCCCGCGGTGGTCGTCTTCGACCATCCCACTCCGGACGCGCTCGCCCGACACCTGCTCACACTGCTGAGCCCGGAGGAGAGCGGCCTCGGGACGAGCGGCCCCGAGCCGATTCTCGCCACCCTCGACCGCCTGGAGGCGAGCATGCTGGCCGGCTCTCCGGACGAACAGGCGCGGGCCGCGCTGGAGACCCGGCTGCGGGCCATGCTGCGTACCCTGCGCGGCCAGGCACCGGCCGGAGGCGACGGACCCGCCGCTGACACGGCCACCGAGGATCTGGGCGCGGCGACCGACGAGGAGATGTTCGACCTCCTCGGCCGGGAGTTCGGCATCTCGTAAGCCCGGATCCGCCCATCCATCTGTTCGTCCCCGCCAGAGACCAGGAGGAGTCCGACGTGTCGAACGAGGATCGGCTGCGCCATTTCCTGAAGCAGGCGACCACCGAGCTTCGGTCGGCGACCCAGCGGGTGCGCGAGCTGGAGGACTCCGCCCGCGAGCCGATTGCGATCGTGGGTATGGGGTGTCGTTTCCCGGGTGGTGTGTCGTCGCCGGCGGACCTGTGGGATGTGGTGGTGCGGGGTGGGGATATGGTGTCGGGTTTTCCGGTGGATCGTGGCTGGGATCTGGGTGCTCTTTTCAGCGAGGATCCGGGTGTGCCGGGTCGGAGTGATGT